>NZ_BAAAZP010000091.1:0-23713 GCF_039536965.1 Nonomuraea antimicrobica
CCGACCGGGACGATCTCCTCTCCGAACCGGCCCGCCGCACGGGCGGCCAGGGCGCGGACGTGGCTGCGGCAGGCGTAGGCGTCCTGGCGGTCGCGGCCGATGCCGTACGCCGCCGCCAGCGCCTCGGCCGCCGGGCCCATGTCAGGATCGGGGTGACCGTCGGGGGCGAACGGAGCCCGCTCATAGGGGGTCTGCGAGCCCAGGAACGTCCGCCGCGGCGCGGTCGAGGCGCTCTCGGCCCCTCCGGCGATCACCAGGTCCGCCTCGCCCGCGCGTACCGCCTGGGCGGCCACCAGGATCGCGGCCAGTCCGCTGCCGCACTGCCGGTCCACCGTGAGCCCCGGCACCTCGTGCCCGAGCCCGGCGGCCAGCGCCGACACCCGGGCCACGTTGCCGCCCGGGCCCATGCAGTTGCCCAGCACCACGTCGTCGACCCGCCGCCCTGGCAGCTCGGCGGCGACGGCCGCGAGCACGGGGGCGGCCAGCCGGTCGACCGTCAGCTCCTTGAAGGCGTGCCCCGCGGTGCCGATCGGCGTACGCCGCGCCGCCACAACGACCGGCGCACACGGATCGAGCCGGCCCGAGTCGCCCCTGCCGAAGTCGCCCATGTCAGGACAGCCGGCTGATGCCGGGGCGGCCTTCGGACAGCCAGCCCGCCACCACTGCCCGCGCGGGCTTGCCGGTGGGGGTGCGCGGCAGGCTCGGCACCGCGTACCAGCGGCGCGGCCGTTGCGCCACGTCGAGCCCGCACCGGGCCGTGGCCTCCAGCAACGCGCGCGGCGGCGCGGACTGCCCGGTCTCGCCGATCCCGGTCTCGATGATCGCGGTCACCACCGCGCCCAGCGACGGATGCGGCGACCCGACCACCACGACGTCGCCCACGCCGGGCACCCGACGCAGCACCTCCTCGACGTCCTCGGGCACGACGGTCGCCCCGCCGGTCTGGATCGCCCCGTCGCCGCGCCCCCGCACCCGCAGCACCTGCCCGTCCCGGTACGGTTCGGCGACGTCGCCCACGCTCACCCAGCCGTCGCCGTCGCGCCGCAGCGGCCCGGCCGCATCGCCCAGGTAGCCCTCGGCCAGCCAGGGCGAGCGCGCCCACACCTCGCCCAGCCGCCCTCCGCGCCGCCCGCCCGGCAGGTCGCGCACCTCGATCTCGACACCGGGAAAGGGACGCAGCCCGCCCCCGTCGGCGTCCACCGCCACGAACGACAGCTCCGCGGCCCCGTAGTACGCCACCACCCGCACCCCGGCCCGATCGGCCGCCTGCCGCGCGCCCGGCGTCAGCGCCGCCCCGCCGACCACGGCAACCCGCAGCGACCCGGGGTGTTCGAGCACGTCGGGCAGCCGGTGCGGCACCAGGTGCACGACGGTCGCGTCGGCCAGGTGAGCGGCCAGCGCGCCGCCGGGCCAACGCCCCGGGACGACGGCCGTCGCACCGGTGCCCAGCGCGTGCAGGGCGGCGAAGGCGTACAGGGAGGAGACCAGCGGGCCGGGCACCAGCACGACGTCGTCGGCGCCGATGCCGGTCAGCGCGTTCAGCTGCGGGTACGAGGCCGTCCACGACGCCCGGGTGCGCACGATCGCGCGGGGGCGGCCGGTGCTGCCCGAGCTGAAGCAGGCCCACGCCAGATCCTCGGGCCTGGCCCGGCGGCGTACGGGAGGGCCGGGCACCGGCGGCAGCGGCCGGTCGATCAGGACGTCGGGACGCAGCGGGGCGGTGACCCCTGCCCACCGTTCGCGGTCCCAGGTGTGCCCGCCCACCAGCGGCGTCGCCCCGGCCAGGTCGGCCGCCAGCGCGGCGACGAGCAGCTCGACCGGGTCGGCCAGGCCGACCGCGGCCAGCGCACCGGGGCCGATCCCGCGTCCGCGCAGGTGGCGGGCGGCACCGTCGATCTTGTCGGCGAGCTCGGCGTAGGTCAGCTCGCCCTCGGGGCCGCGCACCGCCACCCGCGAGGGGCGTGTGGCGGCGTGCGACATCACATGTGCGGCTACGGGCATCGGCAGGTCAACGCCCCCAGCCCGTGCGTACGCGCTCCTGGTGCACGGCTGGCACCGCGTCGGGGTAGGCCCGCTGCGTGCCACCGGCCACCACCGCGGCCAGCACCGCCTTGGCCAGGTCGCCCGGCAGGAACATGAGGCTCAGCAGGGCCGTCGCGCCGAGCGGCGCACCCGTCACCAACGCCTGCACCGGGATGCCGATCAGGTAGATCACCCCGATGCCGCCCACCACGCAGGCCACGAGCAGCCACGGCAGGCTCGGCCGATGGCCCGCCCGCTCGACGAGCCAGCCCGTCACCGCCGCGCCGGGGACCCAGCCGAGCAGGAACCCGGCCGACGGCCCAGTGAACGCGCCCAGCCCGCCCCGTCCGCCCGCCAGCAGCGGCAGGCCCGCCGCCACCAGCACGAGCAGCACCACGACGGCCAGCGCGCCCCGCCACGAGCCGAGAATGGCCCCCGCCAGCATGACGCCCAGCGTCTGCAACGTGATCGGGACCGCGTTGCCGAAGACGTTCAGTGAGCCGGGCAGGCCGAGCACCGCGATCAGCGCGGCGAACACGGCCACCCTCGCCAGGGTCCGCGTCGCGAGCTTCCCGCGCTGTTTCCCTTCGTCCTTCATGGAGCCGATCCCTTCATGGAGTCGATCCCACACCATGACGCCCGCGCTCAGGCATGGAGGTATCCCACAACATTGGCTCCGATCATCTGAGGGCGATCGATACCGGCCTTTCGCGCCGTTCCCGCCACGCGGGCGGGCGGGAGCGCCTTGGCGATCCGTTCCTGCCGGGATCGTAGTCCTTGGCCGTCGGGGCGCGGTCGGGCAGGGGCGGAGAGCCGGTGGAGGGTGGTTCTGGGCTGGTCCTGGTCGTCTGGCCAGGCCGGTCGTCCGGGTTGGGCAGGCGTCTGGGACGGGTCGGGCAGGCGTCTGGGAGGTGCGGGAAGGTCAGGCGGCCAGGCGCAGGGCGCGGGCCACGTCGGCCGTGGCGGCGGAGGTCTCGGTGGTGGTGTGGCCGTCGTGCAGGGAGGCGTCGAGGTCCTTCAGGCCGTTGCCGCTGAGCGTGATCACGACGCGCAGGCCGGGTGTCAGCTCGCCCCTGGCGTGCCGGTCGAGCAGGCCCGCCACCCCGGCCGCCGCGGCGGGCTCGGCGAAGACGCCGTCGTGGCGGGCCAGCATGCGGTAGGCGGCGAAGATCTGCTCGTCGCTCACCGCGGCGATCAGGCCGCCGGACTCGTCGCGGGCGGTGATGGCGCCGTCCCAGGTGGCCGGGTGGCCGATCCTGATCGCCCCGGCCGCCGTACGGGGCTCGGGCACGGGCACGCCGCGCACGAACGGGGCCGCCCCGGCCGCCTGGAACCCCCACAGGCGCGGCAGCGCCGCCGACCGGCCCGCCTCGCGGTAGACCCGGTAGCCGCCCCAGGTGGCGGTGATGTTGCCGCCGTTGCCCACCGGCAGGCAGTGCACGTCGGGCGCGCCGCCCAGGGCGTCCACGATCTCGTAGGCGACCGTGCGCTGCCCGGCCAGGCGCGGCTCGTTGCCCACCGAGTTGACCAGGGCGACGGGGTGGTGGGCGGCCAGTTCGCGGGCCACCCGCAGGCAGTCGTCGAAGGTGCCGCCGACCTCGACGATCTCGGCGCCGTACCGTACGGCCTGGCTCAGCTTGGCCGGCGTCACCTGCCCCTTGGGCACCAGTACGGCGGCGCCCAACCCCGCGCGGGCGGCGTAGGCGGCGGCAGAGGCGCTGGTGTTGCCGGTCGAGGCGCACAGGACGGTCTCGGCGCCCGCCTCCGCCGCCCGGCTGACCGCCACCGTCATGCCCCGGTCCTTGAACGAGCCCGTCGGGTTGGCGCCCTCGACCTTGAGCCAGACCTCGCACCCGGTGAGGCCGGACAGGTGCTCGGAGCGCAGCAGCGGGGTGTTGCCCTCGTTGAGCGAGACGGACGGGGTGGAGGAGGTGACCGGCAACCAGCGCCGGTACGGACTGTCGATCAAGCCATGCCACGTTGTCATGCAGGCAACGTAACATCTGTTTCGTTAAAGAGGTCAACCGGCAGATGATGTAACATTTGTCAGGTGGAGAACGACGCGATAACAGCCCGGCTCGGCGCCGTCTACGCGGAGCTGCCCGCCGGGGAGCGGGCGGTGGTGCGGGTGCTGCTCGACGACTATCCGTTCGCGGCGCTGGGGTCGCTGCGGGCGCTGGCCGAGCGGGCGGGGGTGAGCCCGCCGACGGCCTCGCGGCTGTTCGACCGGCTGGGGTTCGCCGGTTTCGCCGCCTTCCAGGCCGCCGTGCGGGACGGGGAGCGCGATCGTTCGCGACTGCTGGAGTACGTCAGCGCGCCCGGCTCCACCGCCTCCTCGCCCGGCGCGTCGGCGGGAGAGGAGGTGTCGCGGGCGGCCGAGGAGTTGCGTACCGGGCTGGACGGGGCGCTGGCCGTCGTCTCCGGGCAGCTCGGCGCGCAGGTGGCCGCGTTGCTGTCGGAGGCCGGGAGCGTGTGGGCGCTGGGCGGGCCGCTGAGCGAGCTGGCCGCCGAATATCTGGTCCGGCAGCTCGCCAGCCTGCGTCCCGGCGCGCACCGGGTGCCGGGGCCGGCCGCCGCCCGTGCGCGTACCGTGCTGGATCTGGGCGCGTCCGACGTGGTGGTGGCCTACGACTTCCGCCGTTACTCCCCCGCCACCGAACGTTTCGTCCGGGCCGCGCACGGCCGGGGCGCCCGCGTGGTGCTCGTCACCGACGCCTGGGGCTCACCGCTCGCCGCCCTGGCCGAGGTGCTGGTCAGCCTGCCGCGTGAGGCCGCGGGGCCGATCGCGCCGCTCGCGCACGAGATCGCCGTGACCGAGCTGCTGCTCGTCGCCGTGGCCGCCCGCCTGTCGCCCGCCCGGCGGCTGGCCGAGCTCGACGCGCTCACGCAGAGCCTGTGACCTCTCGGGTGGTCAGGCGTTTGTAGAAGAAGCTGCAGTCGCGCGGGGTGCCGTCCGGGGAGCCCGCGTAGCCGGGGACGATGCCGTAACGGGTCCAGCCGCCGGTGAGATAGACGTGCTCGGCCGTGCTGCCGGTCTCGGTGTCGAGGAGCAGTAGGTCGACGCCGGTCTCCAGCGCGGCCTGCTCGGCGGTGGCCAGCAGGGCGCGCGACAGGCCCCGGCCGCGGGCGTCACGGCGGACCATGAGCTTGACGATCTCGCCGCGGTGGCGGGCGTTGGGCTTGCCCGCGCGTACGAGGCCGACGACCCCGATCGCGCTGCCGGTCGCGCTGCCGGTCAGGGCGCCGTCGGCGCGGCAGACCCACACGAGCAGGTCGCCCGCTGCCACGGCGGGGGCCTGCGCGCGCCACCACGCCTCGGCCGCCTCATGGCCGAACGGCGTCACGAACCCCACCGAGGCACCGTCGTCGACGGCGTCGACCAGGAGGTCGGCCAGCTCCTTGACGCAGGTGCCGAACTCCTCTGCGGACAGGCGGGCGATGGCGTGCATGGACTTCCCTCCAGGGGTGACGGCCGACGGCTCGGGACCGGACACGGCTCAGGGCAGGACGACGAAGACCGCGTACCGGACCGGGGCCGGGCCGGGGCAGCGGAAACGGGAGGCTCCCCACAGACGGAACCGCAGGCAGTCACCGGCCCGCACGGTGTGCGTGCGACCGTCCGCGGTGATCTCCACCGCCCCCTCCAGGACCCAGATGTGCTGCTCCAGCCCCGGCACGGGCGGCGCGTCGTAGGCGATGTCGGCCCCCGGCCTGAGAGTGCCCTCGACCACCTCGCCGCGCAGCCCGAGGTGGGGCGGTGACACCGAGCGGCGGACGAACCCCGACTCCTCGTCACGCCACACCGGCTGCGCGGCGGCGCTCACGAGCTGCGGCGCCTGCGACTCCACCTCGGCCAGCAGCCGCGACATCGTACGGCCGTGCACCTCGCACAGCTTGCCCAGCAGCGCCGCGGTGGGGCTGATCTCGCCGCGCTCCAGCCGCGACAGCGTCGAGCGGCTGATCCCGGAACGGCCCGCCAGCTCATCCAGCGACCAGCCCCGCTCGACGCGCAACGCGGCCAGCCGATCGGCGAGCCTGGACTCCACGTCATCCGTCTGTCTCACATACGGGATCCTATCCCAAATCTGGGAAGCGCCAGCGCGGCGGCCAGACAGGCGACGGGGATCACGGGCAGCACGTACCGGTGGTCGAAGTCCAGGACCATGACCGGGCCGACCAGCAGCCCCATCGCGACCGCCCACGGCAGCAGCGCCGTACGCGGGCGCAGCACCGCCCCGGCCGCTCCGAGCAGCAGGATCGCGCCCAGCAGCGGGCCGCGCAGGTAGGCGGGGTACTGGTAGGCGATGAGGAAGTCGGCGTACGGCGAGACCGACGACTGGGCCCGGATGTCCGGGTCGTACTCCCGTTTCACCTTGTCCACCAGCGGCTGCTCGGGCAGCCCCCACACGCCGTGCCGGAAGCCGAAGGCGGGCGTGGTGCGGTCGGGGTGCGGGATCGGGGTCCAGGAGAAGGCGATGGACGTGTCGCGGATGACGTTGCCCAGATAGTCAAGCGGCTGGGCCAGGATCGCGCCGATCGCGAACTCGCGGGCCAGGTCGTTGTGCGAGAAGCGGTCGCCGGGCAGCCGGTTGAGCGAGGCGTCGGCGGCCCAGACGTATTCGGAGGCGGCGTCCACGCGGGTGCCGTTGGGGCACAGCGGGGCCAGCTCGGGCGGCGGCTGGATGCGGGCGCAGTCGGCGAACGTCATCGTGCGCGCCCACAGGGCGACCCCGTCGGCGCCGCTGAGGGCGAAGCGGCCGTGGTGCTGGGCGTACCAGGCGGCGTACCCGGCCAGCGGCAACGCCCCGGCCAGCGACAGCGCGGCCAGGCGGCGCACACCCACCCGCTGGACGGCCAGCACGAGCACGACGAGCAGGAACAGCGGCAGCGCGATCGTCCGGGTGAGCGCCGCCGCCGCGAACAGCAGGCCCGCCCCCGTGAACGCGCGCACCGACGGCCGCGGCGACCACAGCAGCACGCTCAGCCCGGCCACGACCAGGAAGATGAACAGCGTGTCGGACAGGACCCCGTGCTCCAGCCGCAGGAACGAGGCGTCGAGCAGTTGCGGCACGGTGGCCACCGATGCCGCCCACCCCGGCAGCGACCTGCGGCGCAGCACCGCGTAGAGCATGATCCCGATGGCCAGGCCCAGGGTGTGCTGCACGGCCACGATCAGTTCCACGCTGTGGAACGGCAGCAGTGCCCGCAACAGCAGCGGGTAGCCGATGGGGTGGAACGTCGCCGAGGGCGCCAGGTGCACTGCGGTGTCGAGGTAGGTGTAGGAGTCGTACCAGTAGAGGGTGGCGGGCCGGTAGCCGAGCATCGTCACCACCCGAAGGGCGGCGGCCACCACGAGCAGCACGGCGAAGACGCGGTGGTCCGCGAGGGCGGCGAGACGGCGCGGCGCGGGCAGCGCCGTCCGGAGGTCTGTGAGCACGGAAGATCCGATCGTCGGCGGGAAATCCGCGCATGCGAAACAGAACGCACGGCGGTGGGTGAAGCGGCGGCTCAGCCGCGCACGAAGAGACGGCGCGACGGGCTCGACCCGCCAGGCGGCGGCAGGGGGCGCGCACCGGCACGGCTACGGGCGCGCGTCGGCGGCGGTCCGGGGCACGGCCGAACCCTCGCCGCGCCCCGGACCGGCCCCGTCAGCAGGTACGGTCGGGCGGCCGCTCAGTGGTGGTGGGTTCGGGGCCGATCAGGAGGAGGGCCAGGCCGTCGGCGCTCATCACGCCGTCGTGGACGCGCCAGTCGTCGGGGGCGGACCACCGCAGGTCCTGTCCCGCCGAGGTGTAGCTCGCCCTCACGTCGCGCTCGCGCAACATCGTGGTGACCTCGGCGACGCTCCGGTTGACGAAGTCCACGCAGTACAGGGGCTCGCCGGGCATGGCGACGCCGGGCGGCATCTGGTACTGCTCGCCGGGAGCGGCCCGCCGGCCGAGCACGACCTCGGCTCGCCTGGCGAAGTCGACCGGCACCCTCAGGCCGATCGGGCAGCCGCCCCACCGAGGACAGGGCTGCGGGGAGTCGATGGTCGTGATCGGCCCCTCCGCGGGCACCGGTTTCCCGGCCCTGAGCCGGTCCATGTCGTTGAGCACGAACATCTGACCGGTCAGGCTCGCGGAGGTCGGCCAGAGCCGGAGCGTGATGTCCAGGCCACGGGCCCGCAGCTCCCTCTCATACACATTGGGCTCGGCCATCAGGTCCTTGACCGTGATCACGTAGTGGTCGCCGTCGCGTTCGATGTCCAGCGCGGCGGAGGCCGGAGCCTGGGCGACGCCGAACGACAGCAGAGCGGTCAGCAGGGCCAGCACCGGGACGGCCGCCCACCGGCGGGGTCTCGGCACGGCGAACCAGCGGCGGCGCGCGGCCCGCGGCGGAGGGACGGGGAGCGCGGTGATCTCCTCCAGCAGGTCCCCGGCCAGCGGGGTCAGGCCGGGCCCGGGATCGGGTGCGATGCCGGCCACCAGGCGGTCGAGGTCGTGCATCACAGCGCCCCCTTCGTCAGCGCGACGGCGCGCAGGCCGATGCGGGTCACGTCGAGCCCCGCGGTCTGCAACTGCCTGGCCAGGCGTTTGCGGGCCCGGTGCAGCCGTAACCGGGCGGCGCCTGACGAGCAGCCGAGCACCGTGGCGATCTCGTCGGAGCCCAGCCCCTCCCACCCGGCCAGCGCGAGGACCTCGCGGTCGTCGTCGCTCAGGCGCGCGTACGCCTCGCGTACGCCGTCGAGGTCGTCGGGCGGCTCGGCCGACTCCGCCCAGAGGGCGAGCTGGGCGCCCAGCCGCTCCACCAGCTCGCTGCGGCGGGACTCGGCCCGGCGGCCGTTGGCCAGCACGCGGCGGGCCACGCCGAACAACCACAGGCGCGCGTCGTGTCCCCCGGGCACGTCGTCGAGGCGACGCCAGGCCGTGGTGAAAGTCTCGGCGAGCGCGTCGGCGGCGTCGTCGTGAGAGTCCGTACGCCGCCGGATGTAGGCCAGTATGTCGGCGTAGTTGGCAACGTAGATCTCCTCGAAGCGCTGTTTGCGATCATGGAGTGTCACGCTGTTGCCTGCTCTCAATCCGGCGGACCCGACACCGTGTACCTGTCCGGAACCGCCGCAGCGTTTCACCCCAATTTGCGCGAATCGCAGAATCGCCGATCGCGCGGGCCCGTCACCGCGACGCACGGCAGCTCGTACCCGGGGCAACCGGCGACCCGCCGCCGTCGGCATGGGAAAGCGAGCGGAGCAGGTGGGTGAGGTGTGGCGCCGGGCCCGGACGCCGTTCCAGGATACGTCCCACCTGTCCGCGTTGTCACAGCGGCACCCCGCCGTCGCTCAGTTCAGCAGCGGTACGAGCTGCTCCTCCTCGTAGTCCAGGTGGGCCTCCAGCTCGCGGGTGAGCCGGTCCACCCCGGCGCGCAGGTCCTCCGGTGCGACGTCGTCGTCGGCGAGCAGCGCCTTCAGCTCGCCGAGCAGCCGCGCGACCACCTCGTGCTCGGCGCGCAGCCGTGCCATCACCTCGGCCAGCTCCGGATAGCGGCCCTCCAGGGCGGGGAACATTCCGGCGTCCTCGTGCGAGTGGTGCACGTGCAGCCCCTGGCACATCGTCAGGCAGGTGACGCGGAGCTGCGCGGCCACACGCGGCCCGGACGCGGCCACCTCCCTGCGGATCAGGGCCAGCTCCCGGCGGAAGGCGTCGTGGATGGTGATCAGCGCGTCGCCCAGGGGCCCGGCGGGCGGACCGGCGTCGATCGGCAGCAGCGCCACCACCGGCAGGACGCGTCCGGAGCTTTCCTGGTAGCGGCCCCAGCCGGGGTCCGTCTCGACGGCGCGGGCGAACAGCCGATCCCGTTCCTCGCCCTCGAGCACGACCGCCTTGGCCTGGTAGGTGAAGATGCCGTCCTCGACGGTGACCTGCGGGTTGGCGCGCAGGTTGTGGTACCAGGACGGATGCGACGGCGCGCCCCCGGCCGAGGCGATGACGAGGAGACGGTCGCCGTCGGGCAGGTAGCCGAGCGGCGTCGTGTGCATGGCGCCGGTCCTGGCGCCGACGGTGGTCAGCAGGAGCAGCCGGGCTCCCTCGAACGGGCCGCCGACCTGGCCCCGGTTGGCACGGAATTCGTCGATGATCTGCTGGTTGAAGTTGTTGGGCATGCTGAGCTCTGGCTCCTGGCGTGGTGGGTGTCCGATGACCTGGAAAACCCCGCACGGGCATGCCGAGGCGCGCGGATGCTCTTACGACACCGCCGCAGGCATGGGATGACGCACGGGGGCGGTGTGCTCAGGCACGACCGATGGTGTGAGTAGCCATGGCGTCATCCCCTTTGATCGAGCGCCTCCATGCCCCCGTCGTCCTCCCGGCCGGCGACACGCGACGCGACGGTCATTACGCCCACATCGCACCGCGCCTGTCAAGCCGCGCGGCGGCACGGTGCGGTTCGTTGCTTGTCCGGTGCTTGTCCGGTGCTTGTCCGGTGCGCGAGGACGGAGTCGAACCGCCACAGCCGAAGCGTCCGGTTTACCGCCGGGTGGGCTCACCATGTGCCCAGCTCGCGCGCGAAACAATGGCCGCGGCGATGACCGCAGCCCATCCGGGAACTACCCGGCAGTGGCCCCAGCAGGATTCGAACCTGCACGTGACCCGGCTTCGTAGGCCGGCGCTCTGTCCATTGAGCTATAGGGCCGGTGAAATACCCCGTACCGGATTCGAACCGGCGATCTCCCGGGTGAAAGCCGGGCGTCCTTACCACTAGACCAACGGGGCACGTCTCCCTCCCGGGAGAGTTCGTACGTCCGGCGGGATTCGAACCCGCACCGTCCGGCTCCTTAGGCCGGTGCCTCTGCCATTGGGCCACGGACGCGTGGAAAGCCGCAGCGGGGACTCGAACCCCGTCCTGCCGGTTGGAGGCCGGCTGCCTTACCGGTTCGGCTTCTGCGGCACGTGGACCGACGGGATCTCGAAACCCGAACTCCTGCTTGCAAGGCAGGTGTGATGCCTTTTCACCATCAGCCCTTCGAATGACAAGGAAAAGGCCGCCAGGAGGTGCCCGGCGGCCTCGGATGAATCCGTTGCGAGGATTATCCGGAAGCCTCCCCCGGCAGCGCGCGACCGAGCGCCTCGGCGCGGCGATAAAGACGCCGTTCCGACTCGCGTGCGGCGGCTGCGATCTGCATGACTGGCCTTTCCCTGGATCTGGTGGGTGGCGGATTCGGGCCCGCCTCCCGTGTTTCGACATGGTCGACGGTAATGGTAGGCACGGCGGCCGTGCCACTCATTTATTCGACGTGTGAGAATCCCGCGGGGTTTCAGCCACGGCGGCCCTGATTTGACCCTGACGCCACGTCAACGTCATAACGTGGAGGCATGCGGATCGGAGAGCTGGCCGCGCTGCTCGGGGTGTCCACCCGGACGGTGCGGCACTACCACCATCAGGGCGTGCTGCCGGAGCCGCCGCGCCTGGCCAACGGCTACCGCGAATACGGCATGCGCGACGCCGTCGCCCTGGCCCGCGTCCGCCGGCTGGTCGAGCTGGGGCTGAGCCTCGACGAGGCGCGCGACGTCATCGACGACGACCGTTCCAGGGCGCTGCCCGAGATCCTCGCCGAGATCGACGCCGACCTGGCCGCGCAGGAGCGGGAGATCCGGCTGAAGCGGGCCCGCCTCGCCGAGGTGCTGCAGCGGGCCGAGGACGGCTCGCTCGGCCTCGACGACACCGCCTCGCCCGACCTGCTGGCCTTCCTGCGGATCATCGACGTGCCCGCGTCGAGGGCGGCGGCCTGGGACCGCGACCTGCTCGTGCTGATGGACAGCGTGCCCGGCGCGGGCGATCGGGGGCGGGTGCTGGCCATGTTCGACGGGCTGGCCACCGACCCTGACACGCGGGCGCGCGGGCACGAGTTCTACCGCGGGCTCGACGAACTGGCCGAGGCCGAGCCCGGCGACCCGCGCGTCGGGCCGCTCGCCGAGGTGCTGGCCGACTACAGCATGGAGCACGTGCTGGCCGATCTCGGCCCGGGCGCCCGGTGGGATCCGGAGATGGTCGAGCCCTTCCTCGACGGGCTGGCCCCGGCGCAGGCCGAGGTGGTACGCCGGGCCATCCGGCTCATCGCCGCCCGCGTACGCTCCTGGTGACGACGGCCCCTCTCGGACGCCGTCACATCTCCTGGGCCGACAGGTTCATGATCGGGTGCACCTCCACGGCCGCGAACCTGGCGTCAGGGAACCGGGCGGCGATCTCGTACGCGCGCTCCGGGCTCTCGCAGTCGACCACGAAGAAGCCCGCGAGCTGTTCCTTGGCCTCGACGTACGGGCCGTCGGTGGTGACCGGCGTTCCCTCGCGCACGCGTACGGTCCTGGTGTGCACCGGGGCGGCCAGCGCCTCACCGCCGACCAGCTCGCCCGACTCCACGATCTCCTTCATCAGCGCCTCGAACTGCTCGCTCATCTCCTCGTGCTCGTCCTGCGACATCGTCTCGGCCTCCGCGGCGCGCAGGAACGACGGGTGACCCCAGGTCCGCGGGTTGGTGTAGATCATCAGCAGGTACTTCATGGCGTTCGGCTCCTCACCCTTCGCGGTGCCCCGGATCGGGCGACTCAAGCACGGGTCGGAGCCGAAGAGCCGGTTTCGACGTACCGGCCTACTCCCCGCGCCACGTCTCGCGGGACAGGCTCATCGACACCAACGACCACCACTGATCGCCGACCTGGGTGACCCGCTCGTCGACGCTCTCCTGGCGGAAGCCCAGCCGCTCGTACAGGCGCCTGGCCCCGCCGTTGTGGGCGAAGACGCCCAGGGTGACCCGCGGCACCCCCGGGTCGGCGAACGCGGTGCCGAGGGCCGCCTCGACCATGGCCCGGCCGTGTCCCCTGCCACGGGCGGCCGGGGACACCAGGACCAGGCCCAGGCGTACGGAATGATCGGAGTCCGGACGCAGCGTGAGGCTTCCCACCGGGCTCCCGGCGGCGTCGGCCGCCACCAGGAAACGGCGCGTGGGGTTGGCGGCCTGGAAGCCGAGCAGTTGGCCGGCGTCGAAGGGCCAGGTGAAGCCGACGCTGCCGGACCAGGTGACCAGCGTGTCCAGGCCGTCGATCCAGGAGACGATCGTGGCGGCGTCGGCGGGTTCGAACGCGCGTAGCTCGATCATCCGACCAGTACTACTGCAGCACCGGCAAAGGGGTCAAACAGCGGCGACCCGCCTAGCTCAGGGCCTGGAGGCGGTCCGTCTCGTCGTCGGTGAGCCGCAGGTCTGCGGCCGCGACGTTCTCGGCGAGGTGCGCGAGGTCGCCGGTGCCCGGGATGGCCAGGACGTGTGGCCCCTGCCGGAGCGTCCAGGCCAGGCGTACCTGGGCGGGCGACACCCCGTGCGCCCGCGCCACGGCCAGCACGCTCTCGTGCTCGGACGCTGCGGCGCCCGACTCCCGCCCGGACCCGGCGATCGCGAAGAACGGCACGAACGCGATGCCCCGCTCGCCGCAGACGCGCAGCAGCTCGCGTTCGCGGGCGGGCGCGCCGAGGCCGAAGGCGTTCTGCACGCACACGACCGGCGCGATGGACTGGGCCTGCGTCAACTGCTCCAGCGTGACGTTGGAGACCCCGAGGTGGCGGACGAGCCCGGCGTCACGCAACTCGGCCAGGGCGGTGAAGTGCTCGGCGATCGAGCCGCCGCGCAGGCTCGGCGGGACGCGGAGGTTGACCACGTCGAGGTGGTCGCGGCCGAGCCCGCGCAGGTTGTCCTCGACCTGGCCGCGCAACTGCTCGGGCGTGGCCCAGTGCCACTCGCCCGACGCGTCCCTGCCCGGCCACACCTTCGTGGCGATGACCAGCACGTCCGGGTACGGAGCCAGCGCCTGCCTGATCAGCTCGTTGGCCGCCAGCTCCCCCGAGAAGTAGAACGCGGCCGTGTCGATGTGGTCGACCCCCAGCTCGATCGCGCGCCGCAACACCGCGATCGCCCCATCGCGGTCACGGGAGGCGGCGGCGCCGAAGGCCGCCCGGCCGGTCAGGCGCATCGCGCCGAACCCGATCCGGTTGACGGTCAGGTCGCCGAGCCGCCACGTGCTCGTCTGCATGGTCATACGTGCTCCTCGCGGTAATCGCGGTCATCGAAGGAACGACCGAGGAAGAGAAAGGTCGCCGGTCGTCGGCCCGCACGCCCGGACGCGGGCATGAAAAAAGCCTCCCCGGCCGGAGCGAAACCGGCCGAAGAGGCTTGAACGTCGTAGAACACTTTATCAGTCCCCGGGAACCGGGCTGAACCGCCGCCCTCCGGCGAGGTGTGCCGTCTCCCGGTTTCCCCGGTTGCGAAAATAGGCAGACCGGTCTACTTTTTCTGGCATGGGACGGAAAGGTGACGAGACGCGCGGGCGGCTGCTCGACGCGACCCAAGAGCTGATCGAGACCGGCGGCTACTTCGGCGCGGGGCTCAACCAGGTGATCGCGGCCAGCGGCATGCCCAGGGGCTCGCTCTACTTCCACTTCCCCGGCGGCAAGGACCAGTTGGTGGCCGAGGCGCTGCGACGGGCCGGGCGGGAGATCGGCCAGGCGGTGCGCGACCTCACCGCCACCGCCCCCGACGCGACCGGCCTGGTCACCGGGATGCTCCGGCTGCTCGGCGACCGGCTCGAAGGCTCCGGCTGGCGCAAGGGCTGCCCGGTCGCGACCGTCGCCCTGGAGCTGGCGGCCTCGAACGACGTGCTCCAGCAGGTCTGCGCCGAGGTGTACGACACCTGGGAGCGCGCCCTGCGCGACCGGCTGGCCGCCGACGGGCAGGCCGACGCCGACGATCTCGCCACCACCGTGCTCGCCCTGGTCGAGGGGGCGCTCCTGCTGGCCAGGGCGCGTCGCGACCGCGAGCCGCTCGACCGCGTGGCCCGGCGGATCCCGATCCTGCTCGGCGGCTGAATCCGAGGAGGCGCGGGGTTCCGCGTGCCCAAGAAATATGTAGATCGATCTATTTTGAGGAGTTGTCCATGCCACCCGACTCGATCGTCTTCGGGGCCGCCGGATTCATCGGGCGCTGCCTCGTGGCCGAGCTCCTGCGCCGCGGCCGGGCGGACGAGGCCGCCGTCCGCGGCGACGGCGACCGGCTGACCGCGTGGCTCACCGGCCAGGGCGTTCCCCTGGACGGGCTGAGCGTCGTACGGGCCGACATCACCCGTCCCGGCCTCGGCCTCCCCGCGACCGGCCTGGACGACGTGCGCGACGTCCACAACTGCGCGGCGCGCTTCGCGTTCGGCCTGAGCGTCGCCGAGGCCAGGGCCGCGAACGTGACCGGGGCCCTGAACGTCCTCGACTGGGCCGCCGACCTGAAGAGCCTGCGCCGGGTCGTGCACCTCAGCGGCTACCGGGTGAGCGGGCCCGGCGGCGGGCCGCCCGACTACCGCGGGCTGGGCGCGTACGAGGCGTCCAAGAAGGAGGGGGACGCGGCTGTGCGGGCGCGCGCCCGCGAGCGCGGCATCCCGCTGACCATCGCCAACCCGGCCACGGCGATCGGGCAGGGGCAGTTCCTGGGGCTGGCGTCGGTGGTGTCGGACCTGTGGCACGGACGGCTGCCCGCCGTGCCTGGCGGGCGTGAGGTGTTCGTCCCCGTGGTGGACGTCGGTTACCTCGCCGCCTTCCTGGCCGCGTTGCCCGGGGACGAGCGGACCGAGGGACAGGCGTACTGGATCCTCGACGACCGCACCCCCGTCCTGCCCGATCTCCTCGAACTGCTCGCCACGCACATGGGCGTGCGGGCTCCCCGCCGGACGATCCCGGTCGGGCTCCTGCGCCGCCTGCCCCGCGCGCTGACCGGCGCCGATCCGGAGACGTTGTCGTTCCTGTCCACCGACCGGTACGACACCGCGCCCGCCGACGCCTTCGCCGAACGCATCGGCCTGCGGCGGCCCCCGATCGAGCCCACACTCCGAGCCTGGGCCGACGACCTGGTGGCGGCCCGCTTCGGCGCGATCGCCGCACCCCCGCGCCCTTACGGCTACCAACAAGTGGCGGGCACCGCCACCTGGGTCACCGGGGAGCGCGTACGACCGGCCCACGTGCTGCTGTACGGCCTGCCCCTCGACTCCGGCTCCTGGGCGCAGGTCGCCGACCGGCTGGACGGCCCCGTCCTGGCGGCCGACCTCCCGGGGCTGGGCGGGTCGGGACCCGGGCACCGCCCCCTGGAGGAGTGGCTGGCCGACCTGTTGCGCTCGGCGGAGACCCGTCCGGTGCTCGTCGCGCACTCGCTGGCCTGCGGCCCGGCCATCCGTTTCGCCGCCGCCCATCCGGAGCGCCTGGCCCGGCTGGTGCTCTTCGCGCCCGCCGTGCTGCAGGCCCCGTCGCCGTGGCCGCTGCGGTCCGGGGGCGCGGCGGCCGTGCTGCGGCGTACGCCGCCCGCCCGGCTGGCCCGCCTGCTGGGCCTGCCGGAAGGCGCCGTGGCGGCCCCCTTCTCCCGTCCCGGCCAGGCCCGCCGGGCCGTCGCCGCGCTGCGTGCCCTGCACGCCGACCGCCACGACCTGCGCCGTGCCCTGGACGGCCTGGACGTGCCCGTGGAACTCGTCGCAGGTTCGGCCGACCCGCTGACCGTGGCGGTGGATCGTCCGGTGACCACGATCGACGGCGCCGGACACTATCCCCAGCTCACCCACCCCGAGGCCGTCGCCGCCGCCATCACCGTTCGCGCAGGGAAGGGGCAGGCTGCTGTGTGACGCGCTCCCTGCCCCTTCTGTATGGATCTCACGATCCGGGGGACATCGCCCTCCGGACTCGTAACAGGTGGGGCTCTTCGGCGCGCTGGTGGTCACCACCAGTCGGTGACGTACAGCTTGCCGCGGATGACACCGCCCGCGCGGAACCGCCAGGCATCGTCGCTGCTGGTGGACTGGGCCGCGCTGGTCTTGGTCTGGCCGTTGGCGGTGATGGTGAACGGGCCGCACTGAATCCAGGTCCTGCCGTGGTCGCGAGTCCAGTCCATCCAGATCAGATCACCCGACCGGGTCTGGCCCTGGATCTTGGCGAAGCCGCGCGACGTGGTTTCGTGCCCGAGGACGACGGTCTGGATATTGATTTCCACGGTCCTGGAATCGTCCTGCTTGTAGACCTGCTTGATACCGCTGGCGCTGTCGGAGATGTCGCGGAAGCCGTTCGCGCCCCCTACGCACTCCGCCTGGCTCGCCGCATGTGCTGGGCCGGCCAATCCGGTGATCATCTGGCTGCCTACGATCGCCGCCAAGGCGACCCCCGTACGCAGGCGCCTCTTTCTCATTTCTCCTCCAGTGCTCGACGTGAACACGCAGGACCGTCGCATGACCCGGCCTGCTCGCGGCCTGTGGGCCGTACGAGCACCTTCACATTCTTCGCGGCATTGCCACCAGGGTCGGCACCCGGACATTGACCGGACATCTGGCGCTTGTCGCAGGCATATTCCGGCACCTCGATCAGCGGCGGCGGACCCGCGACCGGTGGCGTCCACCCCACCTCGACGTCCCGTTCCCGGGGCCGGAGCGGGAGGTCCACCTGGGCGGACGCGGCCTGGACATCGTGGTGTCGGCGTTCGCTCAAGACCTGAGCATGCTGGTCCCCGCCGACCGGCACGGACCCCTGACCCTGGTGCTGCCGACGTCTCCCGATCCCGGTACGGCGCTGTCCCTGTGGACGTCACCGCGACCGCCGGCCCATCACCGGCTGGCCGCGCTGCTCGGCCCGACCAGAGCGGCGGTGCTGGAAGCCGTCGCCGAGGGTCGCGGCACCGGACAGATCGCCCGCCACCTGGGCATCTCCCCGGCCGGCGCCAGTCAGCACGCCACCGTGCTACGAGAGGCCGGTCTGATCGCCACCACCCGTCACCGTAACGCCGTCCGCCACACCCTCACGCCCCTCGGTGCACTGTTGCTCAACGGCGGCCGGGAAACGTACCCGAGCGATGTCGCGGTGAGGAGCAGACGGGGACCGAACGATGACGCGCAGCATCTTCAGGACACCGGCCTCACGGAGCGACCAGGAGTGGGATCCGGCGATCAGGGTGTTCACCGGGGAGGCTGGTAACCGCTGCGCGGCAGTGCTCCTGCGCAGGACTCCGCCTCTGCCGAGTACAGCGCCACCGGGCCCAGGGTCAGCATTCCGCTGGCGGCGCCGGCGTGTTCTGCACCGGCATCGCGCAGGGAAGCCGCAGCGTGTGCGGCGATTTCGCGCTCGCCGAGGTGTACGGCCGCGCGGGCGGTCAGGCACCACATGGCCTCCTGCATGTGGTCACGCGCCGGTTCGGGCACCGCGGCGAGGGCGGTACGGGCCTCCTCGACCCGGTCCTGGGCGAGCAGCACGAGGGGTAGCGCCCAAGGCCGGTACGGGCCCCAGTCGAGGTCGGGGTCAGTGGGCGCGGGCCGGTCGTGCAGCAGACGCAGCCCCAGGAGGGCGAGCGGGAACAGGCCACGGTGCAACCCCGGCATTCCGGCCGTCCGGAGGGCGTTCTCGGCAGCGCGGTAGTGCGCCGCGGCCGTGGCGGCGGTCGGTCCGCCCGGTTCGGTGCTGCGGGCGGCCGCGGTCCGGGCCTGGAACCATCGCGTGAGGACGAAGACGAGGGGCGCCTCGGTGGCGGCGGCGAGCTGTTCGGCGGCCCTGGCGTGCGAGGCTGCGGCGTCGAGGTCGCCGAGGGCCGAGGCGGATTGCAGGCGGATGAGCCGGCCGAGCACGGCGAAGTTCGGCAGCTCGTGCCGGGTGGCCAGGTCGAGGATCTCGGCGCCGATCCCGTCCCGTACTGCTGCCAGCCCGGGGCGGGTGAAGGACTGCAGGAACACCCCGTTGAGGGCGAAGGCCAGCAGGGCGGGGTCGGCGAGGTCCCGTGCCAGCGCCTCGGCCTGCCGTGCCGCCTGCTGCGCGCGCCTCAGCTCGGCCCCGGACAGGTCGGCCCCGGACAGATCGGCCCTGGACAGATCGGCGCTGCGGCTCTCGACGGCGATCGTGGCCAGGAGGCGGGCGGACAGGTCGGCGGGGCCATCGGGGCCGAGCGCGGTGAGCGTGCGCTCGGCGGCCGCGACGACGGCGCGGGACTGCTCAGGGTCGTCGGCCCGGCTCCAGATGGCGGGCACGTCGTAGGCGCCGATGACCCGGGCGGTCAGGGAGAGGTCTCCCGTACGTTCCGCCGCCTGGACTGCGGCGAGGCGGTCGCGCCGCGAGTGGACGAGCGCGTCGCCACCCGCCAGTGCGAGGGTGCGGGCCAGGTCCACGGTGGTGCGCGGGCCGAGCCGGACGCCGGGGCCGGTCCACGCGGTACGTGTGCCTTCGAGGGGCGCTGACCTGTTGAGGATGTCCGTTTCCAGCCGCTGGAGTTCGGCACTCGGGTCGAGTCCGAGTTGATCGACGAGCATCGCGCGGGCGCGGCGGAGGGAGGCCAGCGCGTCGGCCTGGCGGCCCGCACGATACAGCGCGCGGGCCAGCAGGCCCCAGGCCGGCTCGCGCCACGGATGCTCGGCGACGTGGGCACCCAGTTCGGCGACGAGATCGTCCCCTTCGCCGTGGTCGAGGAGGATGCGGGCGCGCAGTTCCACCCCCTCCAACCTCAGTTCCTCCAGCCGGGTCCGCTCGCGCTGCGCCCATGCGGAGCCGGGCACATCGGCGTAGGCGGGTCCGCGCCAGGCCGCGAGCGCCGCGCCGAGGTCGGTCACCGTGTCGGGGTCGCGCCGGGCGCGGGCCAGGGTGTCCTCGAACCGATGGACGTCCACGTCCTCACGCGGCAGGCGCAGCGCGTAGCCGGGACCTTCGGTGACGATGACGCGCGGCGGATCGCGGGGCGGCCGGTCGGGTTCGAGAGCGCGGCGCAGCGCGGCGACGAACGTCCGCAAAGCGCCCACGGCTCGGGCCGGTGGATCGTTCCACAGGTCGTCGACGAGGGTGTCGGTGGTGACCATCCGTCCCTCGGCGGCGACGAGCCGGGCGAGCACCTCACGATGGCGGGGCCCGCCCAGGTCGATCGGGCTGCCGTCGTCGCGGAGGGCTCGTACGGCACCGAGCACGTCGATTCGCATGTCCCCATCCTGTATGCCGGGGGTCGGCTGTGCTCAACCGTACTGATTGGCTGCTGATCGGCGTCGTCCAGGCTGATCCGGACAGTCCCCGGCCCGAAAGGACGGCCCTTCATGACGCTCACCATTCCCGGTTTCGATCACCTCCGCCTGCCCGGTGCGAACGGTGTGGAGCTGGCTGCCGCTGTCGGCGGCAGCGGCACCCCGGTCGTGCTGTTGCACGGTTTCCCCCAGACCCACCTGATGTGGCGGCACGTTGCCGAGCGGCTCTCCGGCGAGCACACGATGATCTGTCCTGACCTGCGGGGCTACGGCGCCAGCGACAAGCCGGCGGCCACCGATCCCGATGTGTACGCCAAACGCACGATGGCCGCCGACGTCGTGACCCTGGCGGCGGCGCTCGGCCACGAACGCTTTGCCCTCGTCGGCCACGACCGGGGCGCCCTGGTCGCCTTCCGGGCGGGGTTGGACCACCCGGAGACCATCACGCACCTGGGCATCCTCGACATCGTGCCGACCCTCGACATGTGGGACGTTCTGCACGGCGTTTCGGCGGCGGTCGGCTACCACCTCTTCCTGATGGCGCAGCCGCCGGGCCTGCCGGAGGTGTTGATCGCCAACAGCGCGGACACGTTCTTCGGCTCGTTCCTCGACACCTGGGCCAACGACCCGAGCGCCGTACCGGAGGAGGTGCGTGCCGAATACCTGCGGGCAAGCGCCGCGGCGGTGATGTCGATCGTCGCGGACTACCGGGCCTCGGCGGGGATCGACGTCACGCACGACCAGGCGGACCTGGACGCAGGGTCGCAACTGGCCATGCCCGTGACGGTCGTCCAGCAGGACTGGGGCTCGCAGCTTGGCTACGACGCTGCCGCGGTGTGGAAGGCGTGGGCGCCGGACCTGGACCACCGACTGACCCGAGCGGGGCACTTCATGGCCGAGGAGGCACCCGACGAGATCGCGGCGGCGATCCGGGACCTGCTGGCCCGCTGAACCCTCTGTTCTCGGCGGCTTCAACACCTTTGGTCGATGCCTGCGACGGCCCGCGCCATCACCGATTACGGGCCAGAGCCGATCACACACCTGGACGGACCTGCTGGGGGCGCGTTCGGGAGCGGAGGGCCGTCCTGGCCACAGAGGCCGAGCCGGGAATCTCGACCGCACTCCCTACCGCTACTGCCGCGACTCTCTTCGATCAGCAGATACCAGTCGACCTCCGCGCAGAGCGCCTTTTCCTCTGGGGTCTTACATTTGCCGCTCCAGGCGAACGTGAGCCGAAGTACGAAATGCGTCGCGCATCCGTGGGGGCGGCGAGTGCGCGCAACCGGGTCAGATGCCGGGCCGTGGTGTCGATGGCGAGTTCGGCTCGCTTTTCCAGGTCCAGGAATTTCGGGGTGGCCGCGTTTTCTCTGGCCCTCTTGCCCTGCCGTATCCGTCGCCTCGCCCAGTCGCCCCAGCGCTGATCGCGGCTCTTCCTGCTGGAGGACGCCCGTTGTCGCAGGTACTCCCCCGACCAGAAGAGCTGATCGTGGATTCCCGCTGGACACGGTGGCCGCGACTGTGCGCGGCCACCGGGGCGGCGTTTCCTTCTGCGATGCCGACAATCATCACACAACCAGCGAACAACATCGCTGTCAATCTCTTGTCAATATCGGTCATGCGAGATGTCATTTCGGCCCTGCGGGCGCTGGCGCCAGCGTTTCGCTGTCAAATGTCTTTGGTTCATGGCCGCCCTGAGCCGAAAACGGGGAAGGTGCTGCGGGGGCGGTCATGACCGGTGGGGTGGTGAGCGTTCAGTCGAGGTGGGCGTCGTACTCGTCGCGGTTGGCGAGCACCTCGTCCATGTGCGCTTCGGCCCACACCTTGACGCCGAGAATCACGTGGTGGAGCGAGAGGCCGAGGGCGGTCAGCTCGTACGTGACCGTGACCGGCACCGTCGGCGTCACCGTGCGGGTGACCAGCCCGTCGCGCTCAAGGGAGCGCAGCGTCTGGGTGAGCATCTTCTGGCTGACCCCGGCCAGCCTGCGGGCCAGCTCGGAGTAGCGCATCGATCGAGGCTCACCGGCGGCGCAGTCGGACCCTGGTTGATGCGGGCCGTCGCTGCCGAGCGCGGCCAGGATCAGCGCGACCCACTTGTCGGAGATCCGGTCGAGCAATTGGCGGCTGGGGCAGTTCGCCAGGAACGCGTCGTAGTCCCCCTTCGCCTGCGCCCGCTTCTGGGCCGCCGTCCGTGTCGGCATAGACCGCTCCTTCCTACCGGCGGGTGACCTACGCACTTCTGGGTGCCTACTTCCCGCTGGAGAGCTATCTGCCCATAGTGAAGCAGGTCAATCGGCGAACACCAGCCATGAGGAGCGAAACCATGAGCAACTCTACTTTCCGGATGGCCGCCATCCGCACCCCGACAGGCCCCGACTCGATTGAGATCATCGACGTCCCCGTCGTCGAGCCAGGGCCCGGCGAGGTCCGGGTGACGGTCGCCGCCGCGTCGGTCAACCCCGTCGACCTCGGGGTCGCCCGCGGTATCTTCCACGCCATGGGCCTGATCAACCAGCCCGAACGCACCGGCCTGGGCTGGGACTTCTCCGGGACCGTCGTCGCCACCGGCCCCGGCGTGGACCTGAGCACCGGCACCCGGGTCGCCGGGCTGGTCGACGGCTTCGACCGTGACTTCGGCACCCACGCCGAACAACTCGTCGTACGGGCCCCCGACATCGCCGTCGTCCCCGACGGGCTGGACCTGATCGCGGCGTCGACGGTGCCGCTCAACGGGCTGGCCGCCGCCCAACTCGTCGATCTGCTCGGTGACGCCCCCAGCGACGGCAGCCGGTTGCTGGTGACCGGGGCGGCCGGCGCGGTCGGCGGGTACGTCGTCTCGCTCGCGCAGGACCGCGGCTGGCAGGTGACCGGTCTGGCCAGAGCCGGGGACGAGGAGTTCGTCCGTGGCCTGGGCGCCGAGTTCACCACGAACGCGGAGCCGGGCTGGGACGCGGTCGCCGACGGTGCGGCGCTGCAGGAGAGGGGCCTCGCCCTGGTCCGCGACGGCGGGGTCTTCGTCGGCGTCCAGCCGAGCGCCGAACCGACCGCGGAGCGCGGGGTCACCGTGCACGTCGTGGTCGCGCATCCCGACGGCGCTCGACTCGGCGACCTGCTCGCCCGCACCGCGTCGGGTGAGCTGCCCGCCCGCGTGCACGCGGTCATGCCGCTGGACCAGATCGCCGAGGCCCACCGCGCCATGGCCAAGGGCGGAGCCCGCGGACGCTACGTGCTCAAACCCTGACCAGCTCGCCCGGAATTCGGCGGGAGCCGTACGTTCCGGCCCTGTCGCTCAACCGTGAAGTACGCGGACGCCACGTGTTCGAGCCCTGACCAACTCGCTGGGATTTCGGGGAGCCCTATGTTCCGTTCCACTGCCCTTGTACGGGGGCGGCGGCTCTCGGTGAAGGGCGTGGACCTCGTCCACTCCAGCATGCTCGCCGTCGGCAAGAAGGCCAGCCGGGACAAGGGCAGCAGGACACCGGATCAGTGGAAGCCCGCCAGGAAGGAGTTCGGGTGACGCGACGATCCGGGCCTGCACCAAGAGCCGGCCTGACGATCACGAAGAAGGAGAAGAAGCCCTCCGCGACATGCTCGCCACCTGCCCGAAGGCGGCGCTAGTGGCCCGTCACGCAACCTTGGCCGGGTAACTGGTCCAGCTTCGGATGGGTGAGGTG